>NZ_CP134199.1 GCF_031585635.1 Paraburkholderia sp. FT54
GTGCCGGTTACCTTGTCGTTTGCCGGTGGCGGCATGGTCCTTCCTTGTGTGCTCGACCACATTTATTTTACGTTATTCGTAACGATAAATTTTATATTTTGTTACGCGTAACGCAAATGTGCACAACCTGCCTGTAGCGATGAGAAATCTCTGCACGAAATCGAACGGTTCCGGACACCCTTAACCTTGCGCGCGACCCTCTGCACCGATGGAGTCTGGCGCAATGTCGCCGCGCTTGCGTGGCCTGAAAGCCCCATCTGGCAGGCTTCAGTGCATTGCGCTGGATTTAACAGGGGCATATCACTATCGAGGTAGCGCCCACGCTCCTGACGTCTCGTGGGCGCGGACCGGCTCCGTTACCTGGCCTGCTACGGATGCGGGACCTCTCAGCGGATCCTGCGTCGTCCAATAATCGAGGTGTCGAGCTCAACAAAGTCGCCGCTTGTTCTGCCCACAGACGGCGGCACCCCGGGTTTCCATTGCCTCCGGTTCATCATCTCCGTCCCTTTCTCGAGACAGGGTGAGCCGGCGGCATTGCGGTATTCCAGCCGTCCGGTAAAGAGGCGTTGAGCGCGGGTAAGCATCAAGGCAGGAATCGCCGGGTGTTCAAGCAGAGCATCCGACAGGACCTCAGGCGGTAAGCCCTCGAGGGTTTCGATCTGGGCGTCGCCCGGGGTGGTCAGGCAGTGAGGCGAACCGGGTGTGCCTGCCGCGCTGAATGGCTGGAACGCCTGTTCTGGGGCCATCGTGGCGCGTGCAGGTGCGGCATGGGCGGCGACAGGCGCAGCAATCGCAACAACCGGCGGTTGTGGCTTGCAATGCGTGGGTGTGCGGGCCGGGGATAGTTCGGGTCCTGTCGACGGCTCGGGCGACCGCGCCGGCGCCGTCGCTTCCTCTGTCACTGGAGCCGAGGTTATCGGCGCTCCGCCTGCTGTGGTATCGACCGCAGCAAAGGTCCTTATCGTCGCGGCCGCCCGGATGCTTCCCTCTGCGGTCACGGCGCTCCGGGCCGCCGTTTTTGCTGCACGAAGTTGCGCGGGGTCGACGTCGGCAGCTTCCCCCACGTCACCCATGACTCTGTCCAGCTTCCTCAGGTATTGCTCACACTCCTCACGCATCTCGAGCAGGCATTCGCTGTAGTAGGTCCGTAGCGTCGCAAGGGCGATGGGAAAGCCTGTCCGGTGGAGGAGACGATGAAGCTGCGAGAAAGACATGCCTCGTTGCCGCATGACATACAGCTTTGGCATCGTTTCCCTGAACACCGCCCGATAGCTGTATTCCTCAGGCTCAACGGCAACTGCCGCTACTTCAAGGCTCATGCCGATCGCATGTTTGTCGATCAGGCCGATCTTTCTAGCCGACTTCCTGATTGCCGTCATGGTGTCCCCTGGATCGGACTAGCGCCATGCCCGTCTGCATGCTCTTCAGCATTGAGCTTTTCGTAAATGGTGCGTAGTTCGGTGAGGCTGATCTGAACGCGACCGCCAGCGAACACCCGCTGGATTTTTATGAAGCTCGCACCCGCTGCGCGCATTGCCTGAATGTGAGGCATCACGGCTCGCACAGCAGCTTCGGTTGTGGCCTGTGCCGCTGCGGTTTTTGCCGCCTGAATTTCTGACGTCGAGAGCACCGGCAGGGCGACGATCCGCGATTTCTGATCCCGGTCGATAGTTTTTGCGGCGCTCCTGCATCTGGCTTTTAGTTGCTGGTCATCCATCGTTTGGAATGTTCGTTAAGGACGGTAGTTTTCAGGCTGGCATATTGCCTACCAATTAATAATATCATCGGGAAGATGTTTTTTGCAAAATAACAGAAGTGGAGCGTTTCTGATGCGCTAAAGTTGTCGTAAGCGGTTTCCATGGTAATTCGATAACGCAGAGTTGCCGAACGAGTGGCAAAACGTTATGGAGGGGGAATCGCACCTCAACGTCGCCCTCAAGGTACCTTCAAGGCATGTGAAGTAATTTGAGCAAAGTGCGGACAGGATGCCAGGTGTACGTACAAACTGAAGTTTGCACGTACACGCGGCCCGTGGCTAGGCCGCTTCGCGTCCGTCGTCACGGCCCTCTGGGGATGCTCAGGGCTGCGCCCCGAGACCCGCACTACCAACATTCACAGGAACAAAATGGGCTTCAGAAAAGTGACTAACCCGCGTACCGCGCGTATTGAAATACGTCTGACTCCAGAAGAAGAGGAAAGGATTATGCATAACGCGCATATGTGCTGCATAACTGTTTCAGATTATATGCGTAAATGTGCATTGGAAAAGAATATCGAAGCGCGATTTGATCATTACGTTATTGGTGAATTAAGCGCGATTGCTAAAAATCTTGGTGAATTGCGAAATGCCGTACGCGACCGGCCAGATCTGGAATGTGAAGAAGAGATTTTCCGCCAGGCCTGCGCGGAGATAATCAGGGCAATGGAACGCCTGATCTAGCGATCCGCTTCTGTGAGGGTCGCCAGTTCGCCATCGAGCAGCGCGAGCAGCTCCCTGACGTGGCCAGTGTCGGGTACCGCCAGCATCGACAGCGCCACCAGCGTAACCGGATGCACCTGCAGAACCGCTGCAAGCTGGGCCAGCTTGTCGAGTGTCGGCGACTTCAGATCGCGCTCCAGACTGCTCAGGTAGGTGCGACTGGAAACATCCGAGAAGTCTTCCTGGGTGAGGCCACGTGCCTTTCGCACGATCCGGATCGCCTTTCCGATACCCATTGGCTGTGTCATTCGAGCTCCCTTACAAAGGAGTCGATGACCTCATTTAGAACACTTTAGGGCTACAATCTATAGTGTTCATTTAACCGGTGTTCCAATGGAAACCTCAACTGGCGGAGTGCCATGACCGGACAGCAGACGAAAACAGGTTTACGCCGGCTATCAATGCTGGAGAGGATGGAGGAGGCGGCCCGGCAGGCATGGCTAGAAAACGAACGGACGCGTCACGAAGGGTTCGTGCAGGCGCTGCGGGATCCCAGCCGCGCTGCCGGCACGATTGTTCACGCCTGTCGGGAGGTCGACCGGTGGGACAGCGACACGACCCGCACGGTCGAGGAGATCGCCAGTTGGCGTGCGGTGCTTTCACTTCCAGCTGAAGACATTGCAGCGCTACTGGACGAGCCGTCGCATCCGTTGCTGCAAAAACGGGATCATGAAAGCCCTTTCCGGGAACCGGACCATCCAGAGAGTGACGCCTTCCAGCAGGAGATGCTGGACCGGCGACTCAAGATCGGAGACGCAAAACGATTCCGTGACATGCTCAAAGAAAAGCGACAATTGTCGCTTGTCAGACAGTCCAAACAGCGCTATCGTTCGCTGATGAACCATCCCGATTTACCACATCCAGGTGAGTACATTCGCCAGCAATGTCTGGAGCGCTTTGAACTGTCGGTCACGGAAGGCGCCCGCGTGCTGGGTGTCAGCCGGCAGGCGCTGACTAACCTGGTCACCGGCAAAGCTGGCATTTCACCTGAAATGGCGCTACGGCTTGATCTGGCATTCGGTGGCGGTGCAGAAACCTGGCTTCAGCGGCAACTGCTGCATGATCTCGCGCAGGCGCGCAGGCGGCTGGCCGAACTGGATGTCGTGCCGGTTACCTCGGAGCGGCAACCGGCGCTTTTCTAGCCTTTCTTCTCATGAAGAGGGAAGGTGAGTTCGATTGAAAAAACTTAGGAGTTCTACATGACATTGCCGCCGCGATTGACCGATGAGCACGTGAGCGGGCTGTTTGATGCTGCCCGGAAACCGGAAGACGTGGTCATGCCCTGCGAGCAGTGCGGGGCGATGCCGGCAATCAGGGTGAACCTGACCGGCGAGGTCAAACGGCTCTGCGCGGAGTGCAACCGACGCTACTATGCGAGCAACTGGGAGATCTGGGCGAGCTGAAGGACACCTGCATACGGAACGCACATGGAAAAAATAACGACCATAGCGGCAATGGGCAGAAACCGGGGACCACGTAGTCCATGGAAAACCCGCTATTTCCTTGATACCGAGTTCACGGATTTCGATACCTTCCAGCTCATCAGCGTGGCGATTGTGGGGGAGGACGGGCGCGAGTTCTACGGCGAGTCTGCGGACTTTGAGCGCCCGCTATGCAGTGATTTTGTGCGGGAGGTCGTGCTGCCCCAGCTCGGCCAGTTCCCGGGCCGGTCGATGCCGGTCGCCCAACTGCGCGATGAGCTGCGGACGTGGCTGCTGGCTGTGCCAGTCAAGCCCAAGCCGGTGTTGTGCTACGACTTTCAGGGCGATTTTGAACTTGTCGGCCATCTGCTGGGCGGTCCGCTGCCACGCGGCTGGAAGGATGAAAACGTGGCCCAACGGATCGACGCGCAACGTTTCACCGAGTACATCGCAGAGCACGGCGGAGAACATCACGCGTTGCATGATGCCCGCGCGAATGCATTCGCTTTTCGCTAGCCCTGCTGCTGCGCCCGGGGAGAGGAGCGCCAGCGTGAATCCTGCACACAACGGCCTTTGCCACCTGTCCGGTACGCCTTCTTTTGTGTGGCGAACGCGCGCAGGGGTCTCGGGCTCGACCCTGAGTCATCCAGTTATGTATGGGCAAACTTCAGTTTGTACGTAGATCACGGATCCTGACGGATTGAGGACGATTTGAAGACGGTATGGCGACGGCGTTGAGTCACAGGAGCGATCAAACACCGTTCCTTTAGACATTCGGCAACCATGAGTTGCCGAACAAATTTGCGACACATTCCCCGTTTCCCTGTTGCGCATCAATCAGACCGGCAGTTGTCGCGCAACGGACTTGTCGATACGTTCGTAACGTTGAACGTGCCTCTGCATAGTCACACACAACAAAGGTGGGGCGGGGACCAGATGCCTGGGTGCCGCAACCGAGTTTTCAATCGTCTCCAGACAGCAGTTCTATGGCCTCCCGAATCAATTTAAGGGCAGTGTCGACGTTGCGTGTCATTGGGTCGGCTCGCTCGGCAAGCGCGAGGTAAGCGAAATGGACTGAGGAAGAGTGCTTGGCCAGCGCCACCAGGTGCGGGCCGCTGGGACCTCGAACCGCCGAAAGCCAATTCTGCACCGTCCGCTGGCTCGCACCGGTCCACCGTTCCAAGGTCTTTATCATCCGCCGCGAATCCCCGAAGTCTTTCTGAAGTGCCAGAGCAATGGCGAGCGGATACTCCGCACCTAACTCCTCGGGCTGTTCGCCGTGCAATTGCTTGCTTGTTTTGGGCAACATTTTTCCATCCTCCGAACCTATATTTTCCGGGAGCGCGAATAGAACACGTCGCGCACTGTTTCTGCGCGGCCCGCCAATCGGCGATCCATGGGAGGCGGGATGAGCCGGTCAAAACGCAAGGACGATCCGGAATCAGCTGATGCGCGGCCACGAGCCGCCGCATACGTGCGAATGTCGACGGAGCATCAACAGTATTCGACCGAAAATCAGCGAGACGTGATCGCGGCCTTTGCGGAATCTCGGAATTACGAGCTTGTGCGCACGTACGCAGATGAAGGGAAAAGTGGGCTTCGACTCGAAGGGCGTGAAGCTCTGAAAGCGTTGCTCCGTGACGTCGAGTCCGGCACGGCGGATTTTTCAATGGTCCTGGTCTACGATGTCAGCCGCTGGGGCCGCTTCCAGGATCCAGACGAAAGTGCCAGCTATGAAATCAGGTGTAAGCACGCGGGTGTTCGCGTGCTGTACTGCGCCGAGCAATTTGAGAACGACGGCAGTCCAGTCTCCAGCATCATTAAAAGCCTAAAGAGAAGCATGGCGGGCGAATACAGCCGGGAGCTGGGCGTTAAAGTCCATGCGGGTCAAAGCCGGCTTATCCGTTGCGGCTATCGCCAGGGAGGACCGGCCGGCTATGGCTTGCGCCGCTTTCTGATTGATCAGGCTGGAACGGTCAAGGACGAACTGCATCGCGGACAACACAAGTCGATTCAAACCGACCGGGTCATCCTTGCTCCTGGGCCCGAAGAAGAAGTGGTCGTGGTGCGCGGCATCTATCGGCAGTTCGTCGAAGAGGGGCGCACCGAATCCGAAATCGCGATGGCGCTTAATGAAGACGGCCTGCGGACCGACCGAGGGTCGCCATGGACGCGCGGCACGGTTCATCAGATCCTGATCAACGAAAAATACGTCGGCGACAACGTGTGGAACCGGACCTCGTTCAAGCTCAAACAGGAGCGGGTCAGAAATCCGCCTGCTTCCTGGGTCCGCGCCGAGCGCGTGTTCACTCCTGTAGTCGATCGACTGATGTTCGAGGCCGCCCGGCAAATGATTCTGGCGCGCTCCTATCGCCTTAGCGACGGCGAGATGCTCGACGTGCTTCGGAAACTGCTTTTGCGCAACGGCTACCTGTCCGGGATCGTGATCGACGAGGCGCCGGCATGCCCGTCCAGCAGCGCATACGCGAGTCGCTTCGGCAGCTTGCTGCGCACGTACGATCTGATCGGCTACGCGCCTGACAGGGATTATCGATACGTCGAAATCAATCGGAGGTTGCGCGAACTGCATCCGGAAGTAGTCGGCCAGGCGGTGCAGGCGATGGCGGAGACGGGTGCCCGCGTGGATCGCGAGGAGGAGACGGGGCTTCTGTGGGTGAATGAGGAGTTTCGCGTTTCGCTTGCGCTGTCGCGATGTCGGCCCACCGAGGCCGGAACCAACCGCTGGATCGTCCGCTTCGACAACGCCCTGCGGCCGGACATCACCATCGCTGTGCGAATGGAGTTCGACGCGCTCTCCATTCGCGACTATTTCCTGTTGCCGGCGATCGACGTCCGCTCGGACTTTGTTCGGCTTGGCGACTACAACGACCACGGGTTCGAAGCCTATCGTTTCGAAGACCTTTCCATGCTCGTCCATCTGGCGCGCAGGGTTCCTTTAAAGGGAGTCGCGTATGAATGACCGAATCGACAAATCGACCGCGACGCTCATGCGCAGCGATGAGGTGTCCCTGATCCCTGTATGCCAGTTGCGTGTACTCAATCCGCGAACGCGCAATCCGTACCTGTTCGCGCAGCTGGTGGAGAACATCGCGACAATTGGCCTAAAAAGACCTATAACAGTCGCCTACGGCGGCCGCGATGACTCAGGCGTCTGGCATGAAGTACTGTGCGGGCAGGGGCGCCTCGAAGCGTTGAAGGCGTTGGGCGAGGAGATGATCCCCTGCTGCGTCGTTGAAGCTGACCAGATTGAGCGTTTCCTGATTACGCTCGCGGAAAACCTGGCGAGGCGGCGGCACACCACGGAGGAATTGCTAAGTGGCCTCCAGGTGCTTCGATCCAAAGGCTACAGTACAGAGCAGATCGCGCGAAAAACAAACCTGGACCCGAGCTACATAAATGGAATTTTGCATCTGCTCGACAACGGTGAGCAGCGATTGCTCAGGGCGGTCGAAAGGAAGGTAGTCCCGATGTGGCTCGCTATGGATATTGCGCGTTCGTCAAGCGAAGAGGTTCAGGTGGCGATGGTATCCGCATACGAGCAAGGCACGTTGAAAGGCGAACAGCTCATGCGAGTCCGGAAGATTATCAGCATGCGCGATGCCGTCGGCAAAGCGTTCCATTCCAAGAAGCCACAGCCCAAGGACAAGCCGACTCCCCAGAAGCTGTTGAAGACGTATCAAACGGAGGTTCGCCGCAAAAAGATGGTGGTCCAGAACGCCAGAATCCAGGAGCAGCGGCTGCTAATTATCACGTCTGCCTTGAAGAAATTTCTCGGGGACGAGCATTTTCGAACTTTGCTTCGCGCCGAAAACGTTCGAGACATTCCCGAAGCCGTCGCGAGCCGCATTCCTCCGGAGCTGTTGCCATGACCATCGTCAAACACGGTTTCGAGCCACAAATCATCGAAGTGCCTGTGGGGCTCATCAAGCCTGGCGCCCCCCTCTCTTCGACTGTCCTGTCCACCCCTAAATATCGCACGATTCTCAGCTCGATCGGAGAGTTGGGAATCATTGAGCCACTCGCGGTCTATCGTTCAAATCGCCGTGATGGCGAATACGACTTGCTGGACGGGCGCCTCCGGTTGGAAGCCCTTAAGCAGTTGGGACGAGAAGTGGCGCCATGCATGATTTCGACAGACGACGAGGGCTTCACGTTCAACCGCCAGGTCAACCGTACCACCGCTGTGCAGGAGCATCGGATGATTCGTGCAACGCTTGCGAAAGGCGCGTCCGAACAGCGGATCGCCGAGGTTCTGCGAATGGACGTGCGTCGCATCCGTGAACGCGCGCACCTGCTCGATGGCATTGCGCCAGAGGCGGCAGCCTTGCTGAAAGACCGGCAGGTCGCACCGGCAATTTTTTCAATTCTGAGAAAGATGAAACCGTTCCGGCAAATCGAGGCGGCGGAAATGATGATCGCATCCAACCGGTTCAGCGCCACCTACGCGGAAATGATCCTGGTCACGACCCGGCCAGACGCTCTGACGGACAAGGCGAAGCCTAAAAAAAAGGTAGATGTATCGCCAGAGGAGCTAGCCCGGATGGAGGCTGAGATGGAGCGCCTGCGGCAAGACTGTCAGACGGTCGAGGACACGGTCGGCGACACTATGCTTTCGCTTGTTGTAGCGAAAGGTTTCATGAGCCGGCTGCTGCGCAACGAGAACATCCACGGACATCTGAAGCGCCACCACAAGGATTCGCTTGCCAGCGTCGTCGCGACCATGGAGGCGATCGCCGCCGACAGCCGCATGCCAGATCGGGAATGACGTCGGATCACAGGTGTTATGTCAATCACGCGCCGGCCGGGTTCACTCGAATCCTTCAAGTCGCAGCGAGTCCCCTTTTCTAGGGAAGGCTCGATCCAACATGCCGGTGAACTGCGTCCAGTTATCGCATGCCCGCATCAGGCCAGTGACGGCATGAATGTGTTCGCTCAAAGCCGGGTGGCCAACATCCTCCGAGAGCCATTGATGATGCTTAGCGGCACGCCGGCCAGACTCGTTCTTGGGATTACGCGTCTCAAGTTCTTGGACGAGGCCTGGAGCTAATCGGTCATACACGATGTCCATCGTGTATTTTCCAACAACGCCTGGCTTGCCTCCCGAAACGGTTGGGTATGGCCACTCCCGAAGCCGAAACATCTCTTTATAGAACGAGTCAGGGAATCTCTTCGCCCATTTGGCAAATTCTTGAAGAAGATACTTGTCCAGCAGTGCAGCAAGCGCTTTTTTATCACGGACCTCTTGGTAGCCTGTGGCTTCGTCGACGAGGGCAACGATACCCACGCTCGCAAGCGCTCGCACCAGCATGTCTGCGCGCTCTGCGATGTGTTTCTGACTAGGTAACAGAGCACCCTCGTCGCGTGCCGCCAGATAGACCCTGCAGACCTCCGGAAGCATTTCCGCCGGATACCCGAGTACGCGCGCGCCGCTAGGCGTTACGAATTCGATGGGAGCGGTCGCTTGAGATAGCTCGCGCTCCACAAACGACTGCAGATTGGACGCAGCGATAAACGGGGGCAACTTATCGACGGCCGTTCGGACGCCTTGGCCGCCCTTCGCCTTTGCTGCGCGTCCGATGCTGGTAAGAAAACTTTCTTGCGTCAGCACACGGCGACCGTCATCAAGCACATAACAGTCAATTTGAATTCCGCCAATCATCAGCGGTGATTCACCAGATCCAAACTGTGCCTGGGGCAGGCCGTGCTCCTTGGCCCAGCGCTTTCCTGCGGCCTGTTTTGCGATCGCAGAGCGATCTTCGGGACTCAGTGAACTCGCGCGAGCCTTCGCTGCCGCCTGCTTTTTTACATCCTTCGGTTCCATGCGAAAGCCTCCGTTCATGCTTGCATTAAAATCTGTGCAAGCATACATGCTTACACAGACATTTTGCAAGCATGTATGCGAAATCGCAACCTGTCCGAAACGACGGCACAACAGACAGCCTCGCAACCCGGTGCGACGCCTGCCGTATCACGACTTTGAAGCGTCAAACGAAGCGTCGCACCAAAAAAAGCGACGTTTTTGTCGTTAATAAATAGAAGAATAGATTTTAACTTTGTAAGCGTGTAAAGTTCGGTTCATGGTGAACGAACGCGAAAGGGAAGTGGTAAAGATTCGCTGGGGCGACGCCGTCACCAGTGGGTTTCAGCCTGTGCCGCACCTTCTGTTCAAGTGTCAAACTCAACTGGATCTGACCAACAGTGAGATGGTTGTATTGCTGAACATCCTGGACTTCTGGTGGCAAGCGGACTCGTTGCCGTTCCCCGGCGTGTCAATGCTTGCGAAGCGGATGGGCGTGTCGAGCCGGTCGGTACAACGAGCTGTTGAGTCGCTCGAACGAAAGCATTTTGTGAAGCGCGCTTCAGCGCTTAGCCCAAGCGGTCAAGCGCGCAAAGGCTTCGATGTGAGTGGACTTGTCTTGCGCTTGCAGGAGATGGCGAAAACAGACGTAACTAAAAAGCTTGAAAGCAACCAGCAACAAAAAAGCCCGCAGGATGGCGGGCTTCTTGGTAGTGCCTAGTGCGTCCCTTCCATGTGCAATGGGCCGACCGATATCTTGGACGGGTATTTGCTGCCTATCGGGATAGTACAAATCAGGGCCTGAAAAGCCAAAAGCCGCCCTTGGGCGGCTTTTAACTCTTTACAAGAGGGTCTTCACCGGCTTTAGGTACCGTAAAGGTGCGGGAGTGGGGTCCGGCTCTTGCCTACGCGACAGATAATATCGGTTTTTAGATAAGTGAACAAGCCCATTTCCCATTCACCTGGCATTTCCGAGTCGAGTTTGGCACGCGCCGTGCCGACGCCGCCGACTATTCCTCCGGTGGAGGCAACCGATGAAGCGCCGGCCGAGAAAGCTGCGCCACCGGTAACGGAGCAGCAATTGACGGCGGCTATGCGCGCCCTTTCCCAGCCTCGACTCGATTCGTACCGCAGCTTCTTCCGAATGCAAAAGGAGGTGGCTCCGACAGACGAGGAATTGATAGGCGCCTATTTCTGGGGGCAGGCGATTGCAAGCGCGTTACAACCTTTGGTCTCCACCTACGAGGTTGTGCTGCGAAACGCCATTCACGAGCGTGCCTCCATGCTCTCTTCCGGGCAGACGAGCACGTCACACCCTTGGTATGACCATACCAGGACGGACAGCCTCCTCACCAAGGGTAAGAGCCGCGAAAAAGTTATCGAACTGCTCTACCAACCATCGAATGGAGCAGGGATGCCGATGAGGCGGGCGGTACAGCCGCTACCGGATCAGGTTGTCGCGTCGCTCTCGTTCGGTTTCTGGCCTGCTTTCCTGAACGATCTGCCACCGATTCAACGGTCCCAGATACTGGCTGAGGTCTTTCCCCATTACCCCAAGGGAAGTCGGAAACACTGGAGCTTCCCCGACAACGTGAATCAGCTCATCCAAGTACTCAAGGACATTCAGGATCTGCGCAATCGGATAGCACACCACGAACCCATTTGGAAACCCCACCGTCTCACGCGTACGGAGCGTCACTGGTGGAATTCTGTGCAAAGCATTCAGAACAAGCATCGCGAGATCGTCGACGTGCTGGGATGGTGCTGCACTGATAGCGCCGTGCTGTACAAGGCAGGCTTCGGCCGGCGCATGTTCAACGAGTTGTGCACGACACACGCTGTTAAAAAGTTTATGGCAAGCCCGTTTTCAGCTGGCACGATCACCCCGTTCAACTGACTGACGGTATTCCACATGGATCATTGGGCTGGTTTCCTGGTTACCAGAGTGTCTCGGTGCCGGGGGGAACACCGTCCCCGGCATCCAACAGTCAACTGAATTACGGATGCAGTTTTTTCGCTGCTTCGTGGGCGTGATGCTCGATCTCGGCCAACGTCAGTTGATCCGGATTGTGGTGCGGTTCAATTTCGAAGTGCACAGCGATAATGTTGCCGGTGGTGTCGGCCAGACTGGCATTGATTCTGGCGCCTCCATTGGGATGGCGATTAATGCCGACATTGGCTAGTTTCAGGCTCATGCCGTTACCTCACGGGTGTTGGTTATTGGAATGCGCGACTGCGCGCCCGTGCGAGATGGTGACGGGAACCGCAAATATCAAGGGCCAGATTAATTGGCGCTGCTGGATGGGCGTACGTGGCGTCCGGAGCGATATCGTTCGGCCAGATAGCGGGCCGTCGCCGGCAAAAGGGTGACGCGACAGCTTTTATGTCAAGCGCATGCGTCGCGCTGCGCGCTGGATTGCCTCCATCTTTCGCTGAAGGTCGCGCTGCTTCTTGTTTAGCGGCCGATCTCCTGCCGCGTTCGCAAGCGCTTGGCGCACGAGTGGCCGCATGGCAGAGTTGTCGAGTATGTCTACCGTAAGGGCATTCAGGAGGTCCCTGCCCTTCTGTGACATCGGTAGCATCGCCATCAACGCGAAGTTGCCCGGAGTAAAGAACACTCGCGCTGCCTCGCACTCTTCAAGGACGCGTCTTGCATCTTCTGGCAAATGGACTGATTCGTTGAATAGTTTCTGGAGGGCTGCGATTTCGACGGCTTGCGGATTAGCAGCGAGCAGCGCATCCGCGCGACGCCAGAGCGAGGAAATCCGTTGCTCCGTGAGCGATAGCGCCACCGAGCCGCGGATGACGCCTTTCTCAATTTCCTTGTAGCGCGCCGCAGCACGGTTGCGTGCCTGCCCAGACGCAATCAGGTCGCTGACTTCGGATTCCGGGCGTTCGACTACGTCGACCACTGCCATACTGGCGCCACCGTTGATCCGGCGCCTCAGTTCCCGGTCCGCCTCTGGACAGACTGCGGCGAACGCGGCGACGCGGCGGACCCAATTTTCCGCCTCGTGGTACGCGGCACGTGCTTGGCGCTCCGTTCCTTCAAGCCCTGGTCGGTCGAGAAGGATCGGTAGCATTGCCTCCCGGCGTCGCGACTCGGACAACTTGAGCATCTCCACCGTGAACTTCGACGAGAACTTGTCCTTGTCAGCGCCACAGACGTGTCCAATGTTGGAGACCGTGCCGTCCTCGAGCTCGATGATCACCCCTGCCTTGTGCGGCGTGCCGCAATTCGTCAAGGCACAATGCGTCTCGGATGCAAAGCCGTATGGCCAGACGACGCGCCGCAGCCCGACCTGCGCGGGGTTGACCTTCTCCACGTAGCCTGGCAAGTTTCGAAGATCGGCTGGCGTTCTGACTGTACGGCACAGTTGATCAATATCCAATGGCACTCGCTTAGTTGTTCAGTAGCAAGACATAGCGATGACGCCATGCTCGTTCGTTTCGTCGTAAGTGCAATACCGCCTGGCATTGCGCAGCAAGTGAAGAGATCAAGACGATTGTCGCCTCCCCACTAATGACCGTACAACGTGGTCAAATAAACGCTCAGGATATGACACCAAGTTACGGCTTGCGCCACTTATCAGGCGTTCCTTCCTTCGTGTGGCGAACGCGTTCAACCAATGGCGCACCGCCTTGATTCAGCTCCCGAGCTCGGGCTATTGCTTCGGCTTGTGTGGGCAAAACGGCGCTGGCCCTTTCCGAATTAGGCTTCCGAACCGCGTAGTCGCCTTCGGGTCGGCGTTCAACAAAGATCTTCTTGTTGCTCATATAACCTCCTTGGGTTGCAAGCGCTCGCTGTGGGCGTGGGGACGTCCAAGTCCGCATCGATTCTCGTATCTGGCCGACAGCCTTCAGGCTGCTTTGGAATGCTTGAATGGCATCTGGAGTTCTTCCACGTCGTATGTAAAATCAAGAACGACTTGAATAGGTGGCTGCTTCGCGTTTTTTGCGTTGTACACGTCGACGTCTGTTTTCAATTGAAAACAATCCCCAATAACTTGCTGGCGTCGTTGCGAAAATGACCTGACGAAATGGTCGCGAGGTGCCCGCTCGTCGTCCATGTCCGCCCAGAGCGACATGGATTTTGTGCCCCGTTTTGAACGAACCGCGTGCTTTGCACGGTAGCGCTGACCGTTTTCATCGGTCCGGTATTCTTCCCGGAATACCTGTGAAATGTCAGTGGCGATCGCGTCCAGAATGGTCTTGAGATTGGGCTTATAAAGCCCGTTTTTGCATGCCCACTCAGCTACAGCATGGGGGTCCAGCAAGCCATCGGGGCTCACTTCCGCCTGATAGCGCTCTACGAACGCTCTTACCTGATTTGCATATGCAGTCATGTGAGCCCCAAATTACTCTGAAAACGATCCCCATCCATCAGCGTCCGCTGACGAAATCACATTGGAGCGAACCTTGACCTGATGCTTTCGCAAAAAGTCATGACGTCCAAGCTTGCGTTGCAACTGCCCGACTACCAAACCGGGATGAACCTTGATCCTTTGGGCGAAGTTCAGCACCTTCTGCTCTGAAAAATACGGTTGCACTCGTGCCACGAAATCGTTTAGCTGATGCGTCGGGACACAGAAATTTGCCCCGGCTTCATTGGCAACGACCTCACAATCAGGCAGTCCGTCTTTCGCTTCTCCAATATCGTTATCAATGACGGCCATGCTCTTGCCGTCGCCGCGCAACACGTGTTCGATCTCATGACGCAGTACGAACCAGAAGTTATCG
Source organism: Paraburkholderia sp. FT54 (assembly GCF_031585635.1). Classification (NCBI taxonomy): domain Bacteria; kingdom Pseudomonadati; phylum Pseudomonadota; class Betaproteobacteria; order Burkholderiales; family Burkholderiaceae; genus Paraburkholderia; species Paraburkholderia sp. FT54. The sequence continues at coordinate 14,459 of NZ_CP134199.1, forward strand.
ATTCGATCGAACCGCAACGTCATTCCGATAACAGGCTTGTCGTCCGAGAGCCAGAAGCAGGCACCGTCGAGTTTGGAACCGATCATGGGTTCAACAAATACCAGACGTACCCCGGCCTCGGCCAAAATACGGGGCGCGTGACGCGACTCTTCCGGAGCCAGCAACAGGGCCTTGAGCCTGTCGATTGCCTCGACGAGTTTTTTGTCGGAATAGGGCGACAGCTTCTGCTGACCCGCCATAGCCTTAACGCGGAAAAGCCAGGCGAGCTGTAGCGGCGTCGCATCGAGCGTTGCGTGGGTTTTCTTTGCCGCATGACTGAGAGCAGGGTCCGCCGTCATATCCGGGATATCAAAGAATTCGCAGAAGCGTTGTTCCAGCACGTCGATGTTTTCACTGGCGCGCACCCATCCGCGACGCATCATTTCGCGCACGGGGAACTTGCTATATAGGCTGGCCTTGCGGGCAACATGGTCATTCACTGGCCGGACCTTGGAAAGCTGGTATTGGCTTTCCAGGTTCATCCAATACTCTGCTGACGTACCGAAAGCCTCGCCTAGGCCACGAGCGGTCTCAGGCGTGACAGCACGCTTTCCAGCGATTATTTCGTTGATGAGTCGCGGTGGGCGGTCAAGAATGTCTGCCAGTTCCTGCTGGCTCCACTCACGCGCTTCCAGCTCTTCGCGCAGGAACTCTCCTGGCGGAAAGACCTCTGCAGGCATGCGTGGGTTCATGAATTCTCCAACTTCAGTGGTAATCGGCAATCTCGACGATCGCAAGAATTTTGCATGGGTGATCTCCACGCAACTGCACGATCAATCGCCATTGCGCATTCAAACGGATTGAGTGCTGTCCTTCCCTGTTTCCTTTGAGTTTTTCAAAGTGCAACGACTTCAGCTTATAAAAATCTCGCTCGTCGACCGCGCTTCGGATTTGCTGCATGCGTTTTCGAAACGCACGAACGACCTCCTGCGAATAGCCAGCAGTAAAGTTGCCGTCAATCTCAAGGCGATCCAGATCATCGTCGTCGAACTCAGGTTCCATTGATGAATTGTATGACCAGCGCAATAATTAGTCAACACCATCTTTACACATGGTGTAAAGATGGTGTTTGTACATCTTGAGTGGTGGTCTGGCTAGCTTGAGACTCCGGCTTTCAACTCTCCATTTCGATTGGCTTTATATGTGATAATGTCCTTTATCATATATACAAATGGCGATGAAAGACGACGAACAAGGAAACGCGATTCTGGATCAATGGCATGCAGCCAAGGCCGCGCACAAGGCGGCGCTCCCGGGGCAGAAAGATGCTGCTTTTGCAGACGTTCTTGCCGGAGAGGCCGCGGCCATGAGCCATTTCGGCCTTGGAAGGCATATGGCGGCGTACAAAGATCGCTTCGGCGATTATGCGTAGTTAGTCTGCATCTGCAAGGCAGTGCGTATCTAGGCGACACGGTTCGTAAGCATGCAAAGGAAGCTGGCATAGGCAATGGAAATGCGGGCACCGGCGCACCAGGTGCACGCCTTGCGGACGACGCCCTATTCCAGCAACTGGGTACCTACCTTCCGGAGGAAAGCATGGCAGACATCGAACAGTTCAAGGACGATCTGGAAACCAACGCGGACGGCCTGATTGGCGGAAGCCGCGGTGACTTCATGGAAGCGCTCGGCGAGGCCGTCTATGCGCGGGTCGCTGACGACCAGCTGGACAGCATCATTGCTGCTTATCTGACCCTGCAGGAGGTGATCGATGCGAACGTCGATAACCTCGAGGAGGAAGCCGACGAGGCGATCGATGAAGCGAAGGCCGAATTCAATGAAGCCGTCGGCAGGATTCTGGGCGTGTAACGACGCATGAACCCGATCGTTCCGTTCGCCAGTCCGGCGCCCCTGCCTGCGCTGGTCGATGCAGCGGGTGAACGGGCCGGCATCCGCTTTCTGGAGTTCTTCGCGTCGGCGATCCGCAATCCGCACACGCGTCGCGCGTATGCGCGCGCGGCCGCGGACTTCCTCGCCTGGTGTGCCGGTGCCGGCGTGCGCTCGATCACGGCGGTGCAGCCGCTGCATGTCGCGAGCTGGATCGAACTGCAGACGCAGACGTTATCGGCGCCGACCGTCAAGCAGCGGCTCGCGGCGATCCGCCACCTGTTCGACTGGCTCGTGACCGGCCAGATCATCCCGCACAACCCGGCCGCGTCGGTGCGCGGGCCCAGCCACACCACGAAAAAAGGCAGGACGCCGGTGCTTGATGCAACCGAGGCGCGGCAGTTGCTGGACAGCATCGATGTGACGACGTCGATCGGCCTGCGCGATCGCGCGCTGATTGCGCTGATGGTGTTTTCGTTCGCGCGCGTCGGTGCGGCACTGGCGATGCGCGTCGACGATGTCTATGTGCAGCAGCGGCGGCTATGGGTGCGGCTGCGTGAAAAGGGTGGCAAGCGGCATGAGATGCCCTGTCATCACACGCTGGAGGCATACCTGCACGCGTACCTGGACGGCACCGGCATTGGCGACGATCCGAAGGGGCCGCTGTTCCGCACGATCCGGCGCGGCACCGGCCAGCTCAGCGAGACACCCCTACCACAGGCAAATGCCTATGCGATGGTGCGGCGTCGTGCGCTCGCCGCGGGCATCGGCACGGCGATCGGTAATCACACGTTCCGGGCGACCGGCATCACAGCCTACCTGAAAAACGGCGGCACACTCGAAAATGCGGCGGCGATGGCGAACCACGCATCGACGCGCACCACGCAGCTGTATGACCGGCGGCACGACGATATCAGCCTCAATGAAGTCGAGCGTATCCGTCTGTAACTGAAGGTTGAAACAGCCGTATCGAATGGCAAAACCAGCTGCGACGGTAAGTCGCTGATCAACTTGCAAAGACCGTGGGCATTACCACCTGCGGCGGCGAAAGGAGCAGCTATGGCGGCCAAGCCCGCGAGCATGCCTTCGCCCCCACCAAGCCTCCAAGTGCCGCGCGCGAGGCAAAAAGCTTTGCTCGTACCCGAGCGAATTGGATCCGGGTTAGTACTCCTCCACATCAAGTGCTCAGTCTTCTTGATCCGCCTCAGCGGCAGACGACTCTGCTTGACGTAGTACGAGCTGAGTCGCATCTTCTGACAGGTCCGGCGGATATCCGTACTTGGCGAGCAACCGGCGCACGGTTCTCCGCAAACCAGCCCGCACCGATTCACGCTGCGTCCAATCTAGCTTGGGCATTTTCTTTACCATCTCCGTCAGTTCCCGCGCCATGAGCCGAAGCGTGTCGCTCTTCATAACATCTTTGGCCGAGCCATTTTCCGCCAAAGCGTCGTAGAACGCGGCCTCCTCAGTACTTATGCCGAGCTCCTCGCCATGTCGCTGAGCCTCACGCATGAATTTCGCCAAGTCTATGAGCCGCGAAATCATCTCGGCTGTCGTGATCGCCTTGTTGGTATAGCGCAACATAGCGTCTTCGAGCGCTTCACGAAATTTCTTACTTTGAACAATATTCGTTCGCTCAGTGACACGAATTTGATCGGCTAGCAGCTTGCGCAACGTCTCCAACGCCAGGTTCTTTTGCTCAAGCGCGGCAACCCGCTGCAGGAATTCGTCGCTAAGAATATCGAGTCGCGCCGTGTCGAGTCCTGCAGCCGCAAATAGATCGATGACCTGATCTGCGCGGACGGCTGCGCCGATGACCTGTCGGACGGCAGCATCCACGTCGCGCTGACGCGCTGTCGCGGCGCCGCCCGGCTCATCCGCCAGTCGCTTACGGATCATGGCGGCGACACGCTGGAAAAACGCCAAATGCTGGACCACTGTTTCCGTCTCGACGCGGGGCACTGCCAAAGCGAAGGCCGCTGATAACTCTTTTACGAGCGCGCGCAAGCGCTGCCAACCGTCCAGCTGCGCAAAAACATGGTCCACCGCGGCTAGATACACCCGCAACGCCATCTGTGGCTCGGCATCGAGGGCGCCTTCGTAATCACAGCCATGAAAAAAATCGCGCAACTTTTCGAACGCGGCCTGCATGGCTGGCACGGCCTCGTCCTGCACCTGTTTAACCGCCTCGCCAGTGCCGCCAGCTCGGGTGTAGATAGCCAGCGCGTCCGCCAGCTGGTCCGCGAGGCCCAGCAGGTCCACGATCAAGCCACCGGGCTTTTCCCCATGCACACGGTTAACTCTGGCGATGGCCTGCATTAGGTTGTGACCGGCTAGGGGTTTGTCCAAATACATCGTGTGCGCAGGGGGGCAGTCAAAGCCTGTCAGCCACATATCGCACACGATCGCCAGTCGGAAGCCGTCATCCGGATTTTTGAACCGCTCCGCCAGTCGCTTACGTGCGGCCTTGCTGCGGATATGACTGCGCAACGGCTCAATGTCGTCGTTCTCGCCGGACACAATGACCTTCATCGCTCCACGGTCGTCGTCGGAATCATGCCACTCAGGTCGCAGGGTTTTGATCGCCTCGTACAGTCGCGCGGCGATCTCCCGACTCATGGTCACGATCATCGCCTTGCCTTCCATCGCGGCGCGGCGCTTTTCCCAATGATCGACGATAAACGCAGCCGTCCGCTCAAGTCGCTCTGGCGCGCCAACCAACGCTTCCAGTGGGATGCGAATCTGATCAACGACTTCCTCGCCTGCCGCATTAGCCTCGGCGGCCTGCTCCAGTTCAGCTTCGGCTGCAGCCGCGCCCGCGTTGTCAACTGTCAGCTTGACGATGCACGATTCGTAATACAGCGGTTTAGTCGCCCCATCATCTACTGCCTGACGAATGTCGTACACATCCACATACTCGCCGAAGACATGAATGGTATTTTTGTCGTCGCGCTCCAGCGGAGTGCCAGTAAACCCGAGAAAGGTTGCGTTTGGCAGTGCGACGCGCATCCAACGCGCGCCACCTTCAATGAAGCCGTATTGGCTGCGATGTGCCTCGTCCGCTATCACCAGCACATTCGCTCGGTCCGAGATTCTGCCGTGGGCCTCGGCGAACTTCTGAACTGTAGTAAACACCACTCCACCGGAGGCACGATCCAGCAGTGCTTTCAGACGATCCCTGCTTTCCGCTTGTACCGGGGCCTGCCGCAGCAGCGCACGGCCTGCAGCGAAAGTACCGAAGAGTTGGTCGTCAAGATCGTTGCGATCTGTGACCACAACGATGGTTGGGTTCGCCATTACCGGTTCGCGAACGAGGGCACCGGCCAACATAAGCATGGTCAACGACTTGCCAGAACCTTGGGTGTGCCAGACCACACCGCCGCGGCCATCACCTACGCCGAGAGGCGGTTTTAGATTCGCAAGCACGCTGTCACACGCCTTGCGCACCGCGCGGAACTGATGATAGCCGGCGATCTTCTTAGCGATCTCGCCGCGTTCGTCTTCCTCGAAGACAACACATGTCCGCAGGTAGTACAGCAGCAGCGAAGGCTCAAACAGCCCACGAATGAGCGCCTCCAATGTTGGCTTGCCGCCTTGGGCTGGACGCCAAGGTGCGAAGCGGCTCGGACCACTGGTAACGGAGCCGACGCGGGTCAAGAGACCATCGGAGGCGACTAGCAGAAGGTTGGACACAAACAGGTCGGGCGCACACTGCACGTAGCGCCCAAGCTGGTCGATCGCCGCATTCAAATTTGCGTTGGGATCCGTCGGATCCTTCAGCTCAATCACTGCGACCGGCAGGCCGTTAAGAAATACGGTCAAATCTGGGCGGATAATTTTTCCCGAAGACGCAGCGACGGTCAGTTGCCGCACTACTATCAGATCGTTCTGCCGGGGATTATCAAAATCCACTAGCCGCGCCCGTCCACCGCGAGTTTCGCCGCTCGCACTGTCGCGGTACTCTACCTCCACCCCGTCGATCAGTAATGTCTGGAACCAGCGGTTATTCTGTATGAACGTCGGGTGGGGCGGCCGAGCTAGGGTGCGGACGACTTGTTCGCACACCTCGTGAGGCAACGTTGAATTCAGTCGATGGAGCCCCGCACTAATTCTCCCTTGAAGAATGCACTGTGATGCATCGCTTCGCTCGCCAGCCTTATCGAGGTCAGAGCCGCTCTTGGTCACAAAGCCAAGTGCGCCAAAGTAGGCCGTGGCGACATCCTCAACTAGGCGTTCGGTTGGTGAGTTCATCGTCATTCCGATGCCCCGTTCGCATTGTCGCCGCCGCCGTTCATTCCATCTCGCTCGGCAATGAACTCGTTCAATGCTGTCTTGTACGCCTCACCGTCTGCGTGGAACAGTACGCGACTTGGCAGCAACTCCAGTCGGCCGAATCTGACGACCTCATAATCGCGATCGAAAGCATCATTAAAATCCGCATGATCTTCATAGTAAACGCGTGCACCAGGAGCCTGAATCAATGCGTCGCGGTGAATGCGGTATAGGAATGACACGATGGTATCCGCAGCCTGAGCCGCAAGCGTGGCCTGTCGGAGGTCGAGCCTGGCGGTATAGCTATCCCGCCCATGTGACGCCATCCCGTAGTTGTTCCGGAGTTCGCAGAGTCCTTGGATTGTCTGCAATAGCCCGCGTATCGTCTTCTCGACGGATTCACGTGCCTTTTGCGGATCTGGGTGGCTGCGAGGAAGGAGAGACAGCCGATTAGTTGTCTCGCGCAATAACTTTGGGGCATCCCAGTTGGGATCGGCAGGCTGGCCGATATCGGCAAGGACGGTCTTGCACACCGATTCGACCAACGTCTTTGAAAGATCAAATGCGAAGTCGGGCACACTCTCTAGTGTGCTTTCGATCGCATTGATCTGTTGCTCGATCGCCTCTGCAACGGGGCCATCCGCAAGTGCTGCGCGAGCACCAACCATCTGAAAGCGCAACTGGACCATCGAGGATTCAGCCATCGACGGCCTCGACGCGCGCACTACCACTCAATAGTCGAGGCAGTAAGTAGTCACGGAGCTCCTCTAGCTTTCGAGTCTCCATTTCGGACGCCTCGATCAAATCGTCTAGAGGCCGCACCAGATCCTCGAACGCTTTGGCAATATCGTCCACAGGCTCAAGGAAGGGCATATTGGCGAGAAACTGTTTTGTAACTGCCTTAAAGATTGTGCCATCGCCGATTGCGTCCTCCTCGGCGAATACGTGCCCTAGTTGATGCAACAGAAACGACTGGGAGCCATGACGGTGACGTATCCCCGCCAAGCCGCGACCTAACACTAGGCGACGATCGGCGACGTTGATACGTCCCACGGGTGCGCGTACCGAGAGAAGAATATCGTGTGGCTCGGCAAGTCTACCGTCAGTGGCGCAATAGACGCGGTGACTTGGAAAGCGGAAGCCGTAGTCGGTGACACCTTGATGGAATGGCAGTCCATTACCTTCCTGGTTGTAGAACTCAGATGATGGCGACTGGCCCATCGTCAGATGAACTATTTGCTCAAGCGGCTTCACTCCCCAACTTTCCGGTATAGGACCGATTTTGGAGGCGACGAGGCGAGTCGGCAATGCATCAAAGACGTGCTGAGGCATAGAAGGAAACGATGTGCCACCAGAGGCTCTTACCTTGACGGGCTCGAAATCCACAAACCACGCGCGGAAAATCGCCCGTGCCAAGCGTTCCAACGCCCGCACGGTGCGGCCGTTTTGATCGATTTTTTCATCCAAAGCGCTGAGTGTCTTGCCGATGGCCTCCTGCGTCGTTAGACGATGCGGCCAGACAATTTCTATCGGATGAACATGATTACGATTGAGGGTTGGATTTGCTGAACCAACATCCATTCCAGCAAGCCGAGTGGCCATCATTCGGAAAAAATAGTAAACGAATCGCGGGTCATTCCCCTTGAAGTCCTTCACCCAGAGCGTTGTGTCATGCGGCCAATAATCCGCTGCCACATAGTAAACGCTTCCTACGACTCCTTTCCGACCAAGCACCACTCCCGGACCAACGGCCGTCGACGTGTCGTGATAGCTGGACACCCCCCCGGATGAGACCACAGGCACAGAACCCTGACGCTGAGTGGCCTTTGTGATATCGAAGCCACGTTGCAGGGTTAGTTGTTCTCCTATGGTGGTGCGAATCCACCCGTCAGGAAGCATTTGTCACCTTGTTCAGTTGTGCTCGGATCACAGCGGTAAGTTGTTCGGAAGTGGCAAAGTGCCTGTCCAGCTCTTCCAGCAAACGCGAGTACTTCTCCGCGAACGGCTCGCCGTCATTCTGCTGCTCCTCTGCACCTACGTAACGGCTGGGAGTAAGGACAAAGCCATGCTTTTTGATTTCCTCGATGTTAGCGGCGTTGCAGAAACCAGGGATGTCGGAGTAGGACCACGTGCCGTGCTGTGCTTCATCCCACCACTCGGGCCTCTTCTCGCCACGCCATTGGCGGAACGCATAGATGATGCGCCCGATATCAGTATCAGGTTTCGGGTCACCTTGCCCGCCAGCCATCAGCGTTTCACCATCTTCGCCGCCGCTAAGCACGCGCAGCGTACGTGTCTCCATGCTGCCGAGTTTGCGAGCGTCGATGAATAGTGTTTCGCTCGTGCGGTCGCGACCGCCGTACTTGAGATTGCGACCGCTCTTGTCACGGGTCACGAACCACAGACATACGGGGATGCCAGTGGTGAAGAATAACTGCGTCGGCAGGGCCACGATGCAGTCCACTAGGTCAGCCTCGACGATGCGCTTGCGGATCTCTCCTTCACCGCCGACATTGCTAGAAAGCGAGCCGTTAGCCATGACGAAGCCCGCAACACCACCACCGTGGCCATTGGGCGGGGCAATGTGGTGTATGAAATGCTGAATCCAAGCGTAGTTGGCGTTTCCCGACGGCGGTGTGCCATAGCGCCATCGCACATCATCTTGCAGTAACTTGCCGGACCAATCGGAAACGTTGAACGGTGGATTGGCTAGGATATAGTCGGCTTTCAGGTCCGGGTGCAAGTCACGAAGGAAGGTGTCGGCCGGCTGCGAGCCAAGGTTGGCTTCAATGGACCGGATGGCGAGATTCATATGCGCCAGCCGCCAAGTGGTCGGATTGGACTCTTGACCAAAGATGGAGATATCGGTCTTGTTGCCGCCGTGCGCTTCGACAAAACTTTCGGACTGCACGAACATGCCGCCGGAGCCGCAGCACGGATCATAGACACGCCCCTCGTAAGGTTCGATCATCTCGACCAACACCCGCACTACACAGCGTGGTGTAAAAAACTCACCACCCAGCTTTCCCTCGGCTTGGGCGAACTTCCCGAGAAAGTACTCGTAGACTCGACCAAGGGTATCGCGCGCCTTGGCGCGGTCGCCCTTGAAGCCTATGTCTGCGATGAGCTCGATTAGTCCCTTCAGTTTTACCGGCTCGATACCACGGCGAGCATAGTCGCGTGGGAGCTTGTTCTTGAGATTCGGGTTGTCGCGCTCGACGACGAGGATCGCGTCGTCAATCAGTGTGGCGATATCGGGGCGCGTGGCTTGGTTCTGGAGGTTAACCCAGCGCGCCTCCGGCGGCACCCAGAATACTCGTTCAGCGGTGTATTCATCACGATTTTCGAGTAGTGCCTCCTGCTGCGCCCCAGTGATGCCTTCGGCCACAAGCTCATCCTTGAGCTCCTCGCGCCGTGCTTCAAATGAGTCGGATATGTATTTCAAGAACAATAAGCCAAGCACAACATGCTTGTATTCAGCGGCATCAACTTGTCCGCGCAAAGTGTCAGCGGATTTCCAAAGTGTGTCTGTGTAGGCGACTTCGTTGTTGTTGGCCATGTGTGCAACTTTTGCCCTGTGCTCGTAGTGGATGGCAGCCGCCCGGGTCACCACGCAGGGCTGAGCGGACTGGTCCTATAATCCTCGAATTATATCGGCATCTCGTCATATGCTTTGCGTGGCGTCGCGTGACGCCAAGAGCTCCACGCCATTTTGAGTCGTCGACGCTCTAGGAACGGCACAAGGACAATCTTGTCCCTCGCGTCGGGCAAATGGTGGGGCCTGCTGTCTGAAAAGCTCGCCAAAAGCCCAGTTGCCTGAAGGCGTTGCAGCTCTTGTGCGTGCAGCCTTCGATGGTTTAGCCGAAGTCCAGAAAGACCTACTAAGCGGCGGGTTGCAACTCGCCCCTACCCTACGACCAAGCGCTTTCGCTGACCGAGCTGGTCGCCATGGTCAGCGGGCGTCGCATTGTGCTGATGCTCGACGCTTGGGAAAAATCGCCTTCGCTTCGATCCGAACTGGCCACGCTGGAAAGCTATCTACAGCACCCCGAGCAATGGCCACATACCAATGAAGCCAATCGTGGATTGATACACGCGAAGAGCTTCGTCAGAAAGCACACGACGTCCATGCTTCTCGATCCTCAGCCGAACAAGTAGCGCAAGCGCTCGTCAGCCGTGGCTTTGCGAAGGGCAAGCAGGGCGACTTCGACGGCGCGATCACCGACTAAACCGCCGTCATCAGGCTGCCCGGTGCGCCGACCGAACTGATTGCGCAGGCCATCATCACACTGCCCGGTGCCTTGCTGCATAAGGCTCTCCGGGTGCAGTAGGCAAAAAACTGTCATTCCTAAATTGGGCATGGGATGGATTACAATTACACTCGTTGCGCCTGATGGGGGGATAGCTCAGATGGGAGAGCGCGGCGTTCGCAACGCCGAGGTCGGGAGTTCGATCCTCCTTCCCTCCACCAAACACGGTTCATGACCATAATCCCCGAACTGGCTGAAGAACTGCGGCGGATGGCCCTTATCAAGGCCGACCAGCGACGGCAGAAAGCCATCTGGCAGGAGCTGCGCGAGCTGCGGGCCAAGCTGCGCCCGATTGATCGCGCGTGGTCCGATACGCGGCTCGCCCTGAAACAATACGAGTGGGATTACACGCACGTGGTCCCGCAACTTCAGGAGCGGGAGGCCCAGCTGCTGGATGAGATACGCCCGTTCCTCCGGCAAATTGACGCGCTGGAGAAGGAGGCCCGGCGGCTGGACCGCAAGATACGCAAAGCGCAGCAAGCTAGTGAGCGCACGCCGGCAGGTCCGGCCGGATCGAGCACACGTACGCCTGCAAGCCCTTGAGCTTGTCTATTTCCCGTTGGTCGTCACCGGCAACCCCGAAAACGCGGCTCGCAACCGGTCCGTCGCGAAACTGACCACGCAGCATGTTCGATAGTTTCGGCTGCGTCATTCCGAGCACTTCGGCGGCCATCCTTTCGAACGTCGCCACGTTACTATTCTCGCGGTGGCTGCGCTCGAGGTAGTCCTGAGCCTTCAGTCTGCAGGCGAACACGCTCGTTGGCACGGTGCCGGCGGTGCCAGGCGGATTTGTCGGCGGCTTCGCCGGCGCTGATCGTGTGGCCGAATATCGTCGGCGCTTTCTTGCGGCTGCGGGTTAAGCATGCGACTCGAACACGACTTCGACGCGTCCAGCTTTCGTGGAGCGGCGTGCTGGCCCGACGACGATTTGCACGTTGCGTCCGAGCTTCGCAAGGCACTCAAGCATCTTTGCCTCGCTGATTCCGCGAAACTGACCACGCAGCATGTTCGATAGTTTCGGCTGCGTCATTCCGAGCACTTCGGCGGCCCGCATCTGCGTCCATTTCCGAGCCTTGATGATTTCCGCAATCTTCGTTGCGAGTTGCGCCTTTACCAGCATTCCGCCAGCATCAGGCACGCCTAAATCGGCATACACATTACCGCTGCTTTCTTCGATCTCGATCATTTTGCGACTCCTTTCGCATGATCCTCGGCCGCCTTCAGTCGGCTCCGAATGACGTCCATGTCCGGCTTCGGCGTTGCGATGCCGTGCGCGGACTTCTTCTGGAAACAATGCAGCACATAGACGCTTCCCGCCAACTTCACCGTGTACACCGCGCGGTATGTGCCGCCTTCGGCCGATTCCACAACCTCGATCACGCCCGCCGATCCAAAGCCCGATAGCGGTTTCGCGGCCGCGTGCTTTGATCCTGCTTGCGCCAGATGTAGCGCATATCCAAATGTGTCCTTGACGGCCTCGGGCATCGCCATCAAATCCTTCTTGGCGGATCCGATCCAGTGCAGCTTTTTGGGCTTTTTCTCCATGCCCGAAATTATATCTATATAGGTATAAATCGCAAGCGCACTGCCCCGCCCTGCTCGGTGCGTCGGCCGTACCGGGCAATACGCGAGCGGCTCGCGGACGCGCCGCAGGACGGCTCGGCAGAGTGTCGGCAATGGCTGTGCGTGCCCGACGATCGCCGGACGGCTACAGGGGCGCTTATTAGGGCCGGGTGCGCCGGGCGATTGCCATCCAGTGAGACCGGCGTTGCGGCGATACCCTCTGGCGAGATGGCTGTCAGGAGATACCGATCTTTACGGCGGGCCAGCTCGCGTGGGCGAGCATGTAGAGGCTACAGTGTTCTGTCATTTCGATGTCTATACGCGACGCTTGTCGCCGCTCGGCAGAATAGGTCCCGCTGCATTGGTGTACAAATCCCCGGTCAGAAGGCGAGAGCCATTTGCTCATTCGGGCGAAACCTGAAGCGCAACCCTACGACCTTGCGACCGTTTTTTGTCGGCGTCCAATCGACGATCAGGCCGTTCTTTTCGCTCAATTCTTTGACGGCCGGATCGATGACGCGGCGGCGCAGCTCCTTGAAGTTCGTCCGGTAGTTCTGTGGCGCGTCCATCGCGTGTTCAAACTCTTCGAGAGTGGGTTCCCATTTGCCAGCCCCGTTCCAGCTTTTCAAGTTCTCGAATAGGCGCCACGAATAAACACTGCGCAGCGCAGCCGCGTGCTTCAACTTGTATGTCGTGAATTCCTGCCGCAAGCAGAACAGGTATGGGCGCACGTCGGGGTGCCAAGTGATTGTCACGGTCCCCTGCCCCTTCGAGTACTTAGCCCGCAACAGCCACGCATGCTTGATTTCGTCCCCTTTCCGGTCCCGATCAGGCCGCACAATCAGTTTCGTCAACAGCTTGTCGGCGCCGTCCTGTAGCTGCTCATAGGCTGTATCCAAGCTGATATCAAAGGTCTCCGCATACTCCATGGCAGACAGCTTCACGGTCCAGAATTTTTCCTCAGTCAACGCGCGGCCGTCCGTCGTATCACTCGCCGCGAGCCCAGCGGCGATCATTCGCTTCTCGGAGAGGTTTAGGTTGTGTGAGGCGCGGACGATGATATTCGCCATCGTCACCTGTCGATCGGCAATCGCCGTTTGGCTGTTAGGCTTGGCTGTGAGGGTCTTCGTCATGGCGCCGGCGGAAAGGTGGACGTTCCGCGATTATGTACACCATTTAGAAAGGTGGCAATCTTTGCGTCGAGTACACCTGTGAATAACTGATCGTCCCTGTGGACAACGCCGGGAATTTGTCCCATAGACCGGGAAAACTGCCACCTTTTACCGGGGAAACTGCCACCTTTGAACCGGGAATTCGTACACCTTTGCGCCCGGAAACCGTTGCCTGGTAAGGCTCTCAGGACGACTAAAACGGTTATAAAACGGAAAACGTATACAAAACGAGCGGCGGCCCCACGCAAACCGGGGATCTGTACACCATAGGGACTCGACTTACTCAGGTCGGTCTGCGTGACTCATCGTTCATCCCGCGTCCGCCCGTGGACAACAGCGCTGCCCACACTGACGTGTGGACAGCCCCGGCTCGTTGGCCGGGGTACCGCAGTTGCCCACCCGTCTCCCCGCGACGTTTTGCCTACGGCCTGACGCGCGCTGCGCGCTTGCCTTAATGAGATAGCTTTTCGACCTTAAAACCCAGCATCAGCTCATGGCAGGCGGCTCGATGCCAGTCTGCCGGGAACCGGCGGAGTGAATGAGCTCGGCCCACTGCTCGGCGTCCATCTCCTCCGAGATCGCATCCATGTCATCGGGGTCAGCGTACGGAGTCGCAACCCGGGCCTGACGGCGGCTACTTGCGTCTGCAGGACGCAACACTGTGGCGCAAAAACTCCGAAAAACCTAAGCGTGTGTGTTCTTCCATCTGTACGATGTACTCCGCCGATACCTGTTAGGTACCAGGTAGCAACCGGGAATCTGTTCGGCACCTAAGAGCTATCGGGAAGCTACCGGATACCAAGCAGCAACCAAATAGATAGCTGGCTGGTGCCAGTGTCACAGTGGACGAAAAAGGAAGAACTCGAATGCCCACTATCGTTTTTGTTAGCCCGAAGGGCGGCGCCGGCAAAACCACTTCGGCGCTTGTGCTTGCAGAGCAAATCGCGCGCTCGGTGCCCGTCACGGTCATCGACGCGGATCCGAACCATCCCATCAAGACATGGGCGGGCGGCCCGAACACCCCGACGAATCTGACCGTCGTTTCGAACGCCGACGAAGAGAACATGATCGACGTGATCGAGGAGGCGGCCTCACGCACGCCGTTCGTCCTCGTCGACCTCGAGGGCACTGCCGCGAAGATCGTGCTGTTGGCCGTCAGTCAGGCCGATCTCGTGATCGTTCCGACACAGGGGTCGCAGCTGGACGCCGCGCAGGCGTCGCGCGCTCTGCGTGTGATCAAACAGCAAGAGAAAATGTCTCGGCGAGCCGTGCCGTACGGGGTGCTCATCACGCGCACTAACCCGGTCATCCGCACGCGCACGACGTCGCATCTGGCGAACGCTTTCCGCGAGGCCAGCATCAACTTGTTCGAGACTGAGCTCCATGAGCGCGAGGCGTTCAAGGCGCTTTTTGCCTTCAATCAGCCGCTGTCCCACCTGGATCCGAAAGACGTCAGCAACGTCGACAAGGCTGTGGCGAACGCTGAGGCATACGCGAACGAGGTGATTGATCTGCTGCGCCGCGCGAGCCAGCCGCAGGAGGCCGCATGAGCGAACGCGCGAATCCTCTGGAGGGCCTTAACCTCGCCGACGAATTCCCGGTTAAGGCGCCGCGTGAGAGAAAGCCTAGGTTACCGCCCGAGGCTATCGAAAAACTGTCGCAAGACAACGACTTCCCGAGCCGACAGCCCGCGCTGGCGACGCCTGCGGAGCCAGCCCGCAAACAGCGACGCTATACGACAGGTCGGAACGTGCAGATTCCGGTGAAGGGCACTGCGGAGACAAAGGCGTTGCTGGAGGCGCTGGCCGACGAACTGCAGGAGCCATACGGTGAAGTCATAGCACGTGCGCTCGCGGCACTCCGGCGTGAATTGGACGGGACTCGGTAGGGAACTTGTGGGGCACCAAATAGGTACCAAGCCGGTATCCGACAGATATCTCGCGGTCCAAAAGGGCAGTGCGTTCGAGCCGCGCCCCTAGCGTGCTGTCTCCCCGGATGGCCCGCCAGGCCATTCTCCCCTTATGTCGTTTGGGGAGCGCCTGGAGCCCGGCACCTGCAACGCTGCATGGATTTTAGTTAGGGTTTATACTAATCCCGTCTCCTCCATGTCTCCACATGGATTAAGCCCGCCTCACTGAGGTGGGCTTTTTTTCTTGCCGGCCGGCGAGGATCTCGCCCCCAGGACGTCCGGCAAAAATGCCGGCCATGTCCAGTGACACTCCATGTGGTTCGCTGTTCCGTTGAACTGACACCTGGACGTCCTGCAGGATTCTGGACGAGTGCGCACCGACCATTGCCGGTGGAGATTATTTTTCGTTACGGTGCCGGTCGATGTAACGGTTAAATGCGGCCTCGTCGTCGTAAAGGGACCGCGTAAGCGTGTCATCGGCCCAGTCGATCAGGCACTCGATCACCGCGCGCCTAGACAGGCCAAAGTGCGCGACCAGCCGCTCCAGCGCGAAAATCCGGGTGCCATTCATCGTCAGGTGAAGACGCCGCTCGCCCGAATCGTCCTCCGGACGCGGAAGCCGTCCGAAGACCGCCGCCACGTCCGAAGGAGCGCGGGCCGACGGCGTCGCCCGTGACACTATCTCAACCTCGTGCCGCGCCTTCGCCAGTTCGCCCCGCAACTGCTCGCACTCCCGCACTAGGGCGTCATGGGCCTCGGAAGCCAGTGTGTCAATTTTCGTTACGGTAACGGATTTTGTGCGAGCGCCATGCCGGGCGCGCCACGCGGCCTGGCGTTCGGCGTTCGACAGCGCATCAGGCTTTCGTGGCCGGCCACGGCCACGTTTTTCCGCT